>NZ_CP096147.1:3202500-3211994 GCF_026016445.1 Cognatishimia activa
CTTTAGCATTCTTCGGAATGTCATGGAGGATATGGAGCTTTCGATGAAGCGGGCGCGTGAGCGATCCCGTGGAGAGATCACTAGTGAGAATGATGACATGAGTAGCGACAAAGAGTGTGAGAGACACTCTCGCCGAAAGTCCAAGGGTTCCTGCTTAAAGCTAATCTGAGCAGGGTAAGCCGACCCCTAAGGCGAGGCCGAAAGGCGTAGTCGATGGGAACCAGGTTAATATTCCTGGGCCAGATGGAAGTGACGGATCGTGAAGGTTGTTCACCCTTATTGGATTGGGTGGGCCGCTAATCGGTTCCTGGAAATAGCTCCATCATGAGATCGTACCCTAAACCGACACAGGTGGACTGGTAGAGCATACCAAGGCGCTTGAGAGAACGATGTTGAAGGAACTCGGCAAAATACCTCCGTAAGTTCGCGAGAAGGAGGCCCAGTTTCTACGCAAGTATTGACTGGGGGCACAAACCAGGGGGTGGCGACTGTTTACTAAAAACACAGGGCTCTGCGAAGTCGCAAGACGACGTATAGGGTCTGACGCCTGCCCGGTGCCTGAAGGTTAAAAGGAGGGGTGAGAGCCTCGAATTGAAGCCCAGGTAAACGGCGGCCGTAACTATAACGGTCCTAAGGTAGCGAAATTCCTTGTCGGGTAAGTTCCGACCTGCACGAATGGCGTAACGACTTCCCCGCTGTCTCCAACATCGACTCAGCGAAATTGAATTGCCTGTCAAGATGCAGGCTTCCCGCGGTTAGACGGAAAGACCCCGTGCACCTTTACTACAGCTTCACACTGGCATCAGGCCATGCATGTGCAGGATAGGTGGTGGGCATTGAAACCGGAACGCCAGTTCCGGTGGAGCCTCCCTTGAGATACCACCCTTGCATTGCTTGATGTCTAACCGCGGTCCGTTATCCGGATCCGGGACCCTGTGTGGCGGGTAGTTTGACTGGGGCGGTCGCCTCCTAAAGCGTAACGGAGGCGCGCGAAGGTTGGCTCAGAGCGGTCGGAAATCGCTCGTTGAGTGCAATGGCAGAAGCCAGCCTGACTGCGAGACTGACAAGTCGAGCAGAGTCGAAAGACGGCCATAGTGATCCGGTGGTCCCGAGTGGAAGGGCCATCGCTCAACGGATAAAAGGTACGCCGGGGATAACAGGCTGATACTGCCCAAGAGTCCATATCGACGGCAGTGTTTGGCACCTCGATGTCGGCTCATCTCATCCTGGGGCTGGAGCAGGTCCCAAGGGTACGGCTGTTCGCCGTTTAAAGAGGTACGTGAGCTGGGTTTAGAACGTCGTGAGACAGTTCGGTCCCTATCTGCCGTGGGTGTAGGATACTTGAGAGGAGTTGCCCTAGTACGAGAGGACCGGGGTGAACGATCCACTGGTGGACCTGTTGTTGCGCCAGCAGCAGTGCAGGGTAGCTATGATCGGACAGGATAACCGCTGAAGGCATCTAAGCGGGAAGCCCCCCTCAAAACAAGGTATCCCTGAGGGCCGTGGTAGACCACCACGTCGATAGGCCGGAGATGTAAGTGCAGTAATGCATTCAGTTGACCGGTACTAATGGCCCGATAGGCTTGATTTGATCCAGTAATAGACAGACATCACTGGAACCAAACAAGTCATACACAACACAATCAGTAATACTGACTTGGACAACACCGAATAAGTTTGAATTGGCTAAAGCCAATATCAAACTGCTTATCTATTTACTCGGTTTGGTGATCATAGCACGAGTGAAACACCCGGTCCCATTCCGAACCCGGCCGTTAAGCACCGTTGCGCCGATGGTACTGCATCTTAAGGTGTGGGAGAGTAGGGCATCGCCAAACCTAGTAAATAGATAAACAAAAATATGTATCTCTCATAAACGATGATACATCTATTCGACCTTGACGCGGGATGGAGCAGCCCGGTAGCTCGTCAGGCTCATAACCTGAAGGTCGTAGGTTCAAATCCTACTCCCGCAACCAGGTCGAATATCCAATACACAGCCCGTTAAGACTACAATTGACCCCCCAGATGTTCCGGCGGACATTGGTCCTCCTGACCAACTCCTAATCGCCTACACTGCTTAACGCCTTCACCTCCTCAGGCGCATAACCTGAAGGTCGTAGGGTCAAATCCTACTCCCGCAACCAAACAATAAATGCAACTAATGAAAATCGCGGCTTGGGAATAAACGTTTTGCCTGATCGCGCGGGTGCATTGCGCGTGCAGGGTAGCGAGACTGTTTGGGGGTGTCGTCTGTGCGGGCAGCCTCGGTCTGAAGCGCCTCGGGTTGCGGATGGCCTAAGTCAGACAGGCGGTAGGAAAGATCCTGAATGTCCTGTGCAATCAAATGCACGACAATGCCTTCTCGCTGCAGATATCCTGTGACCTGCAGAAGACGCCCTCCCATAACGATGCGCCGGAAGCGTTCGTAAACCTTTGGCCAGACAACCACGTTGCTGACACCGGTTTCATCCTCAAGGGTCAGGAAGATCACACCGGACGCGGTGCCTGGGCGTTGCCGCGTGATCACAAGGCCGCAGACGCTATAGCGACCAAGTTTTATGTCTTGCAACGAGGCATGAG
Organism: Cognatishimia activa; assembly: GCF_026016445.1. Classification (NCBI taxonomy): domain Bacteria; kingdom Pseudomonadati; phylum Pseudomonadota; class Alphaproteobacteria; order Rhodobacterales; family Paracoccaceae; genus Cognatishimia; species Cognatishimia activa. The sequence goes on from NZ_CP096147.1 coordinate 3,205,084, forward strand.
TTACCAGACCGGGAAGGTTTGGGCGTAGTAATTCCATTGGGTGCGCGCGCAGGGTCAGGCGGGTGGACACATAGTCTTCTACAACCTCCTCGCCCAAATGCATGTTGGGTAAATCTATGTCAGGTTCATAGATACCTTCCCCATCAATCTGATCATCAAAAAGCGGTAAAGGTTTATCGCTTTGGATGGCTTTCGCCTGCCAGATCGCATCTCTTCGGCCCAGACCGATATCAGAAAATGTGTCTGCCTCTGCTAGACTAGCCAGAACGTGGGGGCGCAGCCCCGCGCGCAGCCACAGCGATTCCAGGTCGGGATAGCCATTGCCTCTGGCCGCGACGAGCCATTCAGCATCTTCCTCTTTGAAACCTTTGATCTGCCGAAAACCGAGACGCAGAGCCAATGTTCCATCTGGACGGCGTTCCAATGTATTGTCCCATTCGGAGTGATTGATGCAAATCGGGCGGGTTTCAACCTCATGTTCGCGGGCATCGCGCACGATCTGTGCTGGGGCATAAAACCCCATGGGCTGAGAGTTTAGTAAAGCGCAGGCGAAAATCGCTGGGTGATGGCATTTGAGCCAGGCTGAGACATAGGCCAGCATGGCAAAGGCTGCGGCATGGCTTTCGGGGAATCCGTAATCGGCAAAACCTTCGATCTGACCGAAACAGCGATCGGCGATCTCTGGGTTATAGCCATTGTCCAGCATACCCGCGATGAACTTGTCCCGGTATTTGCCAATAGTGCCCATGCGCCGGAAAGAAGCGAGAGATCTCCGGAGGTGATCGGCTTCTTCTGCAGAGAAACCAGCGCCGACCACTGCAATTTGAAGCGCCTGTTCCTGAAAGAGCGGGACGCCTAGGGTGCGTTTTGTGACCTCTTCCAAGGCGGGGCCAAAGGGTTCGGGTTTTTCTAATCCATTGCGGCGGCGAATATAGGGTTGCACCATGTCCCCCTGGATGGGGCCGGGGCGAACGATGGCGACTTCAATCACGAGATCATAGAATTCCCGCGGTTTCATGCGCGGTAAGAAGTTCATCTGCGCTCGGCTCTCGACCTGAAAAACGCCAACCGCATCGGCACGGCAGAGCATGTCGTAGGTGGCTCTGTCTCCCTGAGGGATGGACGCAATCGTATGAGTGATATTGTCGTGCTGTTCCATCAAGGCGAAAGCCTTGCGGATACAGCTGAGCATCCCCAAACCCAAGACATCCACCTTTAGAATACCAAGCGCATCGATGTCATCTTTGTCCCAACAGATGACCGTGCGATCTTCCATGGCAGCGTTTTCAATTGGCGCCAATTCATCAAGCCGCCCACGGGTGATGACGAACCCACCGACATGCTGAGAAAGATGCCTTGGAAAGCCAATGATTTCCCCAATGAGCCGGATCGTTTGCATCAACCGGCGATCATCGGGGTCAAGGCCAAGCTCGCGAATTCGATCCAGATCAACCCCGCCATTGCTCATGCCCCAGATCTGACCAGATAGGCCTGCGGTTACATCCTGACTGAGCCCCATCACTTTGCCGACCTCGCGGATGGCGGCGCGGCTTCGGAAATGAATGACGGTCGCACAGAGACCAGCGCGTTCCCGGCCATATTTTTCGTAGATATGTTGAATGACTTCTTCACGGCGCTCGTGTTCGAAATCCACATCAATATCTGGCGGTTCGCCACGATGTTTAGAGACAAAGCGTTCAAACACCATGGCGATCATATCGGGCTTCACATCGGTGATACCCAGCAGATAACAGAGGATGGAATTGGCTGCTGATCCGCGCCCCTGACAGAGAATTCCTTGCGACTTGGCAAATTGCACAATGTCATAAACGGTGAGGAAATAGGCAGGGAAGGCGAGCTCTTTGACAACAGCCAGTTCCTTTTCCATCAGCTCTAGCGCTCTGGCTGGTGGGCCTTCTGGATAGCGATGTTTTAGCCCCTCTTGGGCCAGACGTTCCAACCGCTCCTGTGGTGTTTCGCCCTCGGTTTCTTCATGTGGATATTCATAAGAGAGTTCGCCAAGGTCAAAACTGCAGCGGTCCGCGATCTCTAATGTGCGCCGCAGGGCGGCGGGGTGGTCCCGAAACACACGCGCCATGTCGATGCCGGTTTTCAGGCGACGTTCGGCATTGGGCAGGGCGCGGGTGCCGATGTCATCAATTGTTATATGCTCCCGCATGCAGGTGAGCACATCCGCCAGCTGTCGTCGGTTCGCCCGGTGCATCAAGACATCGCCGACCGCGACCATTGGGGCGCCAGCGCGTTGTGCTAACCGCGCACAGGCCGCCAGATAGGCCTGATCATTGCCATCATAGGGGGGCGTCGCCCCTAGAAAGACGTGATTTGGGAAATGGCGGGCGAGTTTTCGAATATCTGTTGTGGACTGGTTTAAGGGTCCCTGAGGCAAGGCGATCAAGATCATGCCTTTGCAGGCAGCCAGAAGATCCTGAAGGTAGAGAAGGCATTGCCCTTTTTCGGCCCGCCGTTTGCCCAAGGTTAAGAGACGTGTCAGCCGTTGATAGGCGGCTCGGTCGCGAGGCAATGCCACCCAGTCTACTGGACTGTCTTGCAAAATAAGGCGGCAGCCAACGATAAGCTTCGGCAGTTTTTCTATGAATGGCAGGTCGAGGGGCACGCTATCGCCGATCTCTTGACGGGATGAAGAATCCACGCGCTTATGGGATCGAATTTGGAGTGTTTCTTCTGTTTCATGTTTGAGCTGCTTTAAGGCGTTCCACGCTCGCACCACACCTGCCAGCGAATTGTGATCGGTGATTGCCAGCGCAGACAGACCCAACTCTGCGGCGCGCAAAACCAGCTCTTCAGGATGTGAAGCGCCGGTCAGAAAGGTGAAATTTGTGGTTATGCAGAGCTCTGCATAAGCCTCGCCTTTCATCCGCTGGGGCAGCATTTCGCGCGGGGTGATTTGTGGTCGATTGGGGTCGGTCATGCGAACTCTCCCTGCACAAACCAGCCCGGGTTTTGCGGCGTATAAAACAGCCAGAGCCGTCGCCCTTGCCGAGTTTCCACCCGCCAATAGTCGCGTAAACCAGAGCGCCAGTTTTCATCTTCCAGCCACCATTCCGGCGCGATCCGCTCTGGTCCAATGGCGCGACCTGTCGTCAGAAACATACGCCGCCAGCGAAATCTTTGGGGTGGGCGAGGTCCGGTTGCGGCGATCGGTTCCGGGGGGAAAAGGCTAATCGGGCGTTTGTTGATCACAGCCCATGTACGGGCGGGGTCCGAGTAGGCCGCAGAGGCCACGATAAAACTGCGCTCGGGAATATGGCTGTCAGCGGGCAGAAAGCGTTGAATGTTCTCAAGTCCGATCCGCGTTCCAAGACGCGAGATCAGATCATCGAGCTTATCTTTGCCGCCATCAGACACATGGCTGACCTGCTGCACTGGCAGGCTTTCAACCTCTGTGGCTTCCAGCCGCAACATATCAATGCCATAGCCAGCATCCATTTCTGACAAGCCGCGTTCAAACAGAGGCAAAATACGTTGCGGATTGCGCAAAGGGCGTGCGAGGCGCAGCTCAACCTGCTGATGGTCTTGGTCAACGCGGCGCAGAGTGACACAGAGCTTTCGCGCGCCCATCTCTTGGCTTTTGAGCTTTGCACAAAGCTGGATCAGCAGCCGCTCCGTTCCCGCCATAACATCTGGCAAAAGACCAATGGGTTCAGGCAGCGTCATGCGCACCGCATAATGTGGCGCATCGGCTTGTGGCGATATTTCTTCGGGCTGCCGGTCCAGAGCCTGATCTAATCGCAGTAAAAGCTTTGGCCCAAAGCGACGGGTCAATGGCGCGCGGGCCGCCTTTGCAAGATCGCCGATCGTGCGTAGTCCCAGTCGCTGCAGCGAGATCGACATTTTTTCATCAATTCGCAGGGCTGCGACCGGCAATGATTTGATGGCGGGTAGGGCGTTCCCACTTGCTGCAACACCTTCGCCATAATGCGCCAATGCCCAGGCTGCTCCACGCGTATCCGCCAGACCAATCTGCACAGACAGCCCTGCGCGCATCAGGCGGCTGCGCATATCCGAAAGCATAACCTCTTCGCCCCCATAAAGATGAGTCGATCCCGTGACATCCAAAACCAACCCGTTTTCGCCTTCCAACCCAACCCAAGGGCAATAGCGCGTCGCCCAACGGCGCAGCGTTTGCAGGAACTTCAGATCATATTGGGGCTGGGCTTCGGCGCTTTTTAAATCAGGGCAAAAGGCGCGCGCATCTGAATATGGCATGCCTTGCTGAAGGCCCTGCGCAATAGCCTCTGTGTTTAGGCAATAGATGCGATTGGCATTGTTCTGTTTCAGCGTCAGGGCAAAGGGCCCATCTATCGGGTACTGGCGGAGAACCCGGTCACTCGCGAGACGGGGGAACCATAACGAGACGACGCGACGCGACATTCCATCGAACATGCCAGACACCCAATGTTCCTGATTTGTTCTTTATAAGTTCCCACCTTTGCAGAGTCGAGTCCGCTGCCGTGGTATCGGCGTCAAAAACGGGTGTGCACCGCCACCGGGTTTCCGCCGCATTGCTGCCATGGCCTTCTGGAATGATCGTAAGACCCGTGGATTTTCCCTCACGCGCCGCAAGCTGCAATCGCCGGCCTTCGGTCAGGCCAATCGGTTTGCTCAGAGTCATAACAACAAGCGCAACCGCACCTGATCGCAAAGCCTCCTCGGCAGCCGCAAGGGTTTCCAGCTGATGCTCAGTTTTACAGAGTGTCAGATCCGCGGGCTCGATGAACTCCGCAAATCCGATTGGGTTGATCTGCTGCTGATCCCAGCTTTCTCGTAGCCACATCACGTGTTGGCCCAATCGCGCTGCCAGAGCAAAGGCAAAGACATGGCTTCCTGCGCCGCAAACCTCATGGGTCCGGGTCTTCGCAAGAGGGAAAGGAATTTGATCAGTCGGCTGCATGCCAAAAGCATATCGTCATAAATCTCAGAGAGACAAGGCCAGACGGAGCTTTCAAATTTCCATACTCCATGCGATGGAAGAATGAATTCAGATAGCCAGTAGGAATTTTAGCAATGGCCCCCAAATTTGGGACAAGTGGCGTCCGCGGTCTTGTGACGGAACTGACAGAGACTCTTGTGGCGGATTATGTGGCGGCATTCATCGCAGAGTGCGCCACCAGTGACACGATTTATATCGGCTGGGATCTTCGCGAGAGTTCCCCAGAGATCGCTCATACCTGTATCGAAACAGCCCAGTCCTTCGGTATTTCGGTGGTGAACTGCGGTGTCCTTCCGACGCCTGCTCTTGCCTATGCCGCGCAAAAAGCAAAAGCGGGCGCGATCATGGTCACAGGCAGCCATATCCCGGCAGACCGCAATGGAATTAAGTTCTACACTGTCGAAGGTGAGATCACGAAAGCGGATGAAGCGAGAATCACTGAGGCGCTTGGTCGTCCGGTGCAGAGCGACTCGCCAAAAGGTCGAAACATCGATGGGGCGCTTGCTGCAAATGCCCTATTTAAGACACGCTACACATCGATTTTCAGCAACACCCTTTTGGCAGGGCTCCGCATTGGTGTTTATCAACACAGTTCAGTTGCGCGCGATATCCTGATGGAGCTCTTACAAGACCTCGGCGCAACAGCCGTGGCTTTAGAAAGAACGGATTCGTTTGTTCCCGTTGATACCGAAGCGGTCGACCAATCCGCACGTGCGAAGTTCTCTGGCTGGTGCCAGCAACATAGTCTGGACGCTTTAGTCTCGACGGATGGGGATGCAGACCGTCCAATGCTGACGGATTCGCAAGGCAATGTGGTTGCGGGTGATGTCTTGGGTGCCATTACCGCCCGCTACCTTGGTGCAACAGAACTCTGCACGCCAGTTTCATCAAATACGATGATTTCTGAGATGTCAGAGTTTGCGGAGATTCACTTGACGCAGATCGGCTCTCCCTATGTGGTGGCAAGCATTGAGCAGGCACTGGCGGCTAGAGCGGATGTTAAGGTCGTTGGATATGAAGCCAACGGGGGATTCCTTTTGGGCTTCACCTACCAAAGCGAATTCGGTTCCATCGAACCTTTGCTCACTCGGGACTGCATCCTGCCGATTCTCGCCACACTGGCAGCAGCCCGGCAGGCGAACACAAGCGTTTCCGACCTGATTCAAACATTGCCCAACCGATTCACAGCCGCGGATCGCATCGCTGGTGTGAAACCTGAAGCATCCAAGTCTTTCCTGAATGACCTGCAAAAGAGTGCCGACAAGCGACAGGAGTTTTTTACAGCCGATTCTGAAGAGATTGCACTGGATTGCACCGACGGACTGCGAGTCAGCTTCGCCAACGGAGATATTGTGCATTTGCGCCCATCCGGGAACGCGCCGGAATTTCGCTGCTATGCTGAATCAGTCAATGCAGAGCGTTCCCGTGAACTTGTGTCTCTGCATTTGCAGCGTGTCGCGTCTCAACTGCGATAAAGTGCAGTTGTGTCAGGCCTGAAAAAGCAAAAGGACGCCGATTTGGCGTCCTTTTTGTCAGAGAGGATTTGAAGCGACTTACTTGTCGTTCAGGTAATCCACCCAATGTGGCACAGTGTGCTTGCCCATAGATGCAGCAATGTTGCCTACCAAGGTTTGCAGCAGTGTGAAGCCGGTCACCTTTGCAAAGTTTTGTGCAATAACAGCCATGATGAATCTCCATTCGCATTCTTGTGTTCCTCATAGGAAGTTCACTCAATGACTACCAATGCCAGTTTTGCATAGCTGCGTTGCAATTGTTGATAAATTGCCTGTTGTTTAGGCGTCTCTATGCGCATTCCCTTATTTTAAAGGAGCTATGAGGTGTGCCTTGAACGTCTGTGACCCCGGCAATCTCGTTTTTTGAGGGCGGCTCACAAAAAACGAAAATTTCTTCAAAAAGGGGGTTGCGACTCTCTGGGGTG